>NZ_JBEYHA010000004.1:195485-196907 GCF_040635075.1 Nocardiopsis sp. NPDC007018 | reverse complement strand
TGCGCGAACATCCAATTATCTGCAGCGGACAAGCCCTCGACCTATTAGTACCGGTCAGCTCCACCCCTCACAAGGCTTCCACACCCGGCCTATCAACCCTGTCGTCTACAGGGAGTCTTACCCTCTCAAGGAGGCAGGAGACCTCATCTCGAAGCAAGCTTCCCGCTTAGATGCTTTCAGCGGTTATCTCTCCCGAACGTAGCCAACCAGCCATGCCCTTGGCAGGACAACTGGCACACCAGAGGTTCGTCCGTCCCGGTCCTCTCGTACTAGGGACAGCCCTTCTCAAGTCTCCAACGCGCACAGCGGATAGGGACCGAACTGTCTCACGACGTTCTAAACCCAGCTCGCGTGCCGCTTTAATGGGCGAACAGCCCAACCCTTGGGACCAACTCCAGCCCCAGGATGCGACGAGCCGACATCGAGGTGCCAAACCATCCCGTCGATATGGACTCTTGGGGAAGATCAGCCTGTTATCCCCGGGGTACCTTTTAGCCGTTGAGCGACACCGCTTCCACACGCCGGTGCCGGATCACTAGTCCCAGCTTTCGCTCCTGCTCGACACGTCCGTCTCACAGTCAAGCTCCCTTGTGCACTTACACTCAACACCTGATTACCAACCAGGCTGAGGGAACCTTTGGGCGCCTCCGTTACTCTTTGGGAGGCAACCGCCCCAGTTAAACTACCCACCAGACACTGTCCCCGAACCGGATCACGGTCCAAAGTTAGATGCCCGAAACAGTCAGAGTGGTATTTCACCAACGCCTCCACCGCCACTAGCGTGACAGTCTCACAGGCTCCCACCTATCCTACACAAACCATCCCAAACACCAATGTCAAGCTATAGTGAAGGTCCCGGGGTCTTTCCGTCCTGCTGCGCGAAACGAGCATCTTTACTCGTAGTGCAATTTCACCGGGCCCATGGTTGAGACAGTGGGGAAGTCGTTACGCCATTCGTGCAGGTCGGAACTTACCCGACAAGGAATTTCGCTACCTTAGGATGGTTATAGTTACCACCGCCGTTTACTGGCGCTTAGATTCCTAGCTTCGCAGGCCGAAACCCACTAACCAGTCCTCTTAACGTTCCAGCACCGGGCAGGCGTCAGTCCGTATACAGCGTCTTACGACTTCGCACGGACCTGTGTTTTTAATAAACAGTCGCTTCCCCCCGCTATCTGCGACCCCACCCAGCTCAGGCCGTAAAGACCATCACCAGACAGGGCTCCCCTTCTCCCAAAGTTACGGGGACAATTTGCCGAGTTCCTTAACCATGGTTCACCCGAACGCCTCGGTATTCTCTACCTGACCACCTGCGTCGGTTTAGGGTACTGGCCACACACGAACTCGCTAGAGGCTTTTCTCGACAGCATGGGATCACTCACTTCACCAAAAACGGCTCGGCATCACGTCTCAACCTTCACG
>NZ_JBEYHA010000004.1:193504-195388 GCF_040635075.1 Nocardiopsis sp. NPDC007018 | reverse complement strand
GGTACTGGCCACACACGAACTCGCTAGAGGCTTTTCTCGACAGCATGGGATCACTCACTTCACCAAAAACGGCTCGGCATCACGTCTCAACCTTCATGAGAGGCGGATTTGCCTACCCCTCGGCCTACACGCTTACCCCCGGACAACCACCGCCGGGTAGAGCTACCCTCCTGCGTCACCCCATCACTTACCTACTACAAGCTCGGGTCCCAGACCAGTTCAGAGGCAGACCCCGAAGGGACCACCAAGAACCAGCGTGGTTAGCATCACCTGATTCGATACTGGACGCTCGTGCACGGGTACGGGAATATCAACCCGTTATCCATCGACTACGCCTGTCGGCCTCGCCTTAGGTCCAGACTCACCCTGGGCGGATTAACCTGCCCCAGGAACCCTTAGTCAATCGGCGGCAACGTTTCTCACGTTGCTTTCGCTACTCATGCCTGCATTCTCACTCGCACACCCTCCACCACTCGATCACTCGGCAGCTTCACTGGATGCACGACGCTCCCCTACCAACCCAGCCTTAGCGACTGGACTTCACAGCTTCGGCGGTGTACTTAAGCCCCGCTACATTATCGGCGCAGAACCACTTGACCAGTGAGCTATTACGCACTCTTTAAAGGATGGCTGCTTCTAAGCCAACCTCCTGGTTGTCTCAGCAACTCCACAACCTTTCCCACTTAGCACACGCTTAGGGGCCTTAGCTGATGATCTGGGCTGTTTCCCTCTCGACTACGAAGCTTATCCCCCGCAGTCTCACTGCCACGCTTCACTTAACCGGCATTCGGAGTTTGTCTGACGTCAGTAACCTTGTAGGGCCCATCAGCCAAACAGTAGCTCTACCTCCAGCAAGAAACACGCGACGCTGCACCTAAATGCATTTCGGGGAGAACCAGCTATCACGGAGTTTGATTGGCCTTTCACCCCTACCCACACCTCATCCCCCAGATTTTCAACTCTGGTGGGTTCGGGCCTCCACGAGGTCTTACCCCCGCTTCACCCTGGACATGGGTAGATCACTCCGCTTCGGGTCCACAGCATGCGACTCAAACGCCCTATTCAGACTCGGTTTCCCTACGGCTACCCCACCCGGGTTAACCTCGCCACACACCATGACTCGCAGGCTCATTCTTCAAAAGGCACGCCATCACAACCCCGAAGGACTGCTCTGACGGCTTGACAGCACACGGTTTCAGGTACTATTTCACGACCCCTCACCGGGGCACTTTTCACCTTTCCCTCACGGTACTAGTGCACTATCGGTCATCAGGACGTATTTTGGCTTAGCAGGTGGTCCTGCCAGATTCACACGGAATTTCTCGGGCTCCGCGCTACTCGGGAGAACATCAACACCTAGACTCTTCCTTCACCTACGGGACTCTCACCCACTCCGGTACCGCTTCCCAACGGATTCAGCTAGAAAAATCATCAGCGCTCCAGGCCGACAGACCTGAAAAGATGCATCCCACAACCCCGCACACGCAACGACTGCCGTCTATCACACGCGCACGGTTTAGCCTCTTCCCCGTTCGCTCACCACTACTAGGAGAATCACTGTTGTTTACTCTTCCTACGGGTACTGAGATGTTTCACTTCCCCGCGTCACCACCAACTACCCTATACATTCAGGTAGCGGCAACCCGACACAACTCGGGCTAGGTTTCCCCATTCGGACACCCGCGGATCAAAGCTCGGTTGACAGCTCCCCGCGGCCTATCGTGGCCTCCCACGTCCTTCATCGGCGCCTGATGCCAAGGCATCCACCGTGTGCCACTATCACTTGGCCACTACAGATAATAAGATGCTCGCGCACACTATTCACAAATCAAAACACCAACCACAAACTCCCCTACCTCAACCACAACCCCGAACCGAAAACGG
>NZ_JBEYHA010000004.1:155765-193407 GCF_040635075.1 Nocardiopsis sp. NPDC007018 | reverse complement strand
GAGGGTGTGAGGTCCACTTTCGAGTCCGACCAACGATAGAAGGTGTTGGTCTTCAAAAGACTCCTTAGAAAGGAGGTGATCCAGCCGCACCTTCCGGTACGGCTACCTTGTTACGACTTCGTCCCAATCGCCAGCCCCACCTTCACTCATTCCCTCCCCGAAGGGTTAGGCCACAAGTTTCGGGTGTTGCCGACTTTCATGACGTGACGGGCGGTGTGTACAAGGCCCGGGAACGTATTCACCGCGGCGTTGCTGATCCGCGATTACTAGCGACTCCACCTTCATGGGGTCGAGTTGCAGACCCCAATCCGAACTGAGACCGGCTTTAAGGGATTCGCTCCACCTTACGGTATCGCACGCCCATTGTACCGGCCATTGTAGCATGTTTGCAGCCCAAGACATAAGGGGCATGATGACTTGACGTCGTCCCCACCTTCCTCCGAGTTGACCCCGGCAGTCTCCCATGAGTCCCCACCATTACGTGCTGGCAACATGGAACAAGGGTTGCGCTCGTTGCGGGACTTAACCCAACATCTCACGACACGAGCTGACGACAGCCATGCACCACCTGTCACCCACCAACTAAATGACCCTGTATCTCTACAGGTCCACGGGTGATGTCAAACCTTGGTAAGGTTCTTCGCGTTGCGTCGAATTAAGCAACATGCTCCGCCGCTTGTGCGGGCCCCCGTCAATTCCTTTGAGTTTTAGCCTTGCGGCCGTACTCCCCAGGCGGGGCGCTTAATGCGTTAGCTACGGCGCGGAAACCGTGGAAAGTCCCCACACCTAGCGCCCAACGTTTACGGCATGGACTACCAGGGTATCTAATCCTGTTCGCTCCCCATGCTTTCGCTCCTCAGCGTCAGGTAAGGCCCAGAGACCCGCCTTCGCCACCGGTGTTCCTCCTGATATCTGCGCATTTCACCGCTACACCAGGAATTCCAGTCTCCCCTACCTACCTCTAGCATGCCCGTATCCACTGCAGAACCGGAGTTAAGCCCCGGTCTTTCACAGCAGACGCGACATGCCGCCTACGAGCTCTTTACGCCCAATAATTCCGGACAACGCTCGGACCCTACGTATTACCGCGGCTGCTGGCACGTAGTTAGCCGGTCCTTATTCCCCACCTACCGTCAACCCCACGAGAACGTGGAGCCTGCGTTGGTGGTAAAAGAGGTTTACAACCCGAAGGCCGTCATCCCCCACGCGGCGTCGCTGCATCAGGCTTTCGCCCATTGTGCAATATTCCCCACTGCTGCCTCCCGCAGGAGTCTGGGCCGTGTCTCAGTCCCAGTGTGGCCGGTCGCCCTCTCAGGCCGGCTACCCGTAATCGCCTTGGTAGGCCGTTACCCCACCAACAAGCTGATAGGCCGCGAGCCCATCCCTGACCGATAAAACTTTCCACCCTCCACCATGAGGTGGCGGGTCGTATCCGGTATTAGACGGCGTTTCCACCGCTTATCCCAGAGTCAGGGGCAGGTTGCTCACGTGTTACTCACCCGTTCGCCGCTCGTGTACCCCGAAGGGCCTTACCGCTCGACTTGCATGTGTTAAGCACGCCGCCAGCGTTCGTCCTGAGCCAGGATCAAACTCTCCATAAAGGTCAAACAATCCGTCCCGGCGACCAGGGGTCAGCCTGGGGCGGATAAACCTAGAAGAAATCCTGACCAACCAACTCGCGTTGGTTAATCAAAGGAACCCTACGCACCGAAGTGCGTCGGGGCCAAAACAAACATGGCTTAAAGAAAATCAAACACGCGCTGTTGAGTTCTCAAGAAACAATCACTCTTCCCGTACAAGCGCCAGAGTCTGAACTCTGTCTGCTCTTCCGGAGAAGGCTTCTGCTTTTCCGCCGCTTTCGCGGCGTTTCCGCTTTGTTGTGTCTTTACTTTATCAGGTGTTCCGCGCCCCGCCAAATCGGCGTTTTCGCTTTCCAGCTGATCCGGGGAAAGAATTCCCGGTGCTTTTCCTGGCCCGTGTTTCCGTGGGCCTTTCGAAGCAACTCCCTGAGCTTACCTGCTCCGAGCGACTGCTCGAACCATGATGCTTTGGAGAGGGTGTCGATGGTCGCGGCCCGGTTCCGAGTCGAGGCCTGGGCCCCGCTCGCCGTCCCGCAGCGACTCGGTGAGTCTAGGTAACTGGTCGGGAGACGTCAAATCGGCCCGGTCCGGGGGGCAGACCCGTGTGGTCCGGGCGTTTCGCGCGGTCGTGGAAGCCCCTGGTCTCGGGGTCTTCCTGCCTGCGCGGGACGGCGTCCATGTCCGTACAAGGGTGATCGTGCCCGGGACGTCTGGGTTCAAACACGGGTCGCGGAACTTCCTGGAGGTGCGTCCCCGACGCGACCGGGGCGGGTACGGGAGGTCCCGTACCCGCCCCGGTCGCCGCCTCCGCTAGACCATCTCCGCGAGTTCCTTCGCGAGCTGCCGGAAGGCGATCCCCCGGTGGCTGATCGCGTTCTTCTCCTGGGGGGTCAGCTCCGCCGCCGTGCGGCTCTCCCCCTCGGGGACGAAGACCGGGTCGTAGCCGAACCCGTTCGTGCCCCGGCGCTCACCGACCAGGCGACCGCGCAGGATGCCTTCGGCGACCGCCTCGGTCCCGTCGGGCATCACGAGGACCGCGGCGCACACGAACTCCGCGCCCCTGCGGTCCGGCGGCGTGTCCGCGAGCTGGTCCAGCACCAGGTCGAGGTTGGCCCGGTCCTGGTCCCCCTCACCGAAGCGCCCCGCCCAGCGGGCGGAGAGCACCCCGGGCATCCCCCGGAGTTCGTCCACGCTCAGGCCGGAGTCGTCCGCGACGGCGGGCAGACCCGTGTGTTCGGCGATGGCCCGGGCCTTGAGCAGCGCGTTGCCGATGAAGGAGGGCTCGGTCTCGGGTACCTCGGGCGCGTCCGGGAACGCGTCCAGGGCGAGGACATCGGCCGTCACCCCGGCCTCGGCCAGGATCGCCCGCATCTCCGGCACCTTCTTCGCGTTGCGCGTCGCGAGGACGATCCTCACCGCGTCCGCGCCGCTCATTCCGACAGGGCCTTCTTCTGGAGGGCGGCCAGCTCCTCGCACCCGCCGGTGGCGAGGTCGAGCAGCTTGTCCAGCAGTTCGCGGTCGAAGGCGGCGCCCTGCCCCTCCGCAGTGCCCTGCACCTCCACGAACTTGCCGTCCCCGGTGAGCACGACGTTCATGTCGGTGTCGGCGACCGAGTCCTCCAGGTAGTTCAGGTCGAGCCGGGGCTGGCCCTGCACCACGCCGACGCTGACCGCCGCGACCGATCCGGTGAGCGGGTTGTTCTTGAGCTTGCGCCGCTTGCGCAGGTGCTTCATCGCGTCGGCCAGGGCCACGTACGCGCCGGTGACCGCCGCGGTGCGGGTGCCGCCGTCGGCCTGGAGCACGTCGCAGTCAAGGGTGATGGTGTGTTCGCCCATCGCCTTGAAGTCGACGACGGCGCGCAGGGAGCGGCCGATGAGGCGGGAGATCTCGTGGGTGCGGCCGCCGATCTTGCCGCGCACGGACTCGCGGGCGCCCCGGGTGTCCGTGGAGCGCGGGAGCATCGCGTACTCGGCGGTGACCCAGCCCTCGCCGGTACCCCGACGCCAGCGGGGCACACCGTCCTCGACGGTGGCCGCGCAGAGCACGCGGGTGTCCCCGAACTCGATGAGGGCGGAGCCCTCCGCGTGGCGGAGCCAGTTGCGGTGGATGTTCACAGGGCGGAGTTGGGTCGGAACGCGTCCGTCAGGTCGAGCCATGGACACGAGCGTATATCGGCGGGGTGTTCCCCGGTGCTGGAGTCCGGACCTACCGCACGTGGTGGGACCGGCACCACACGCGGCCCGCTGCCACGCACCGGTGAGGCCCCCGCGTCCCCCGGGCACCGTCCGTCCCGTGGTGGCACGGCCGCGATGGGTCACCCAGCGTGTCCGTGACCCGGCGTGTTTCGGACGGGGACGACCCTCAGATCTCCCGGACCTCGCCGCCCCGGGCCAACTCGATGGGGCCGTCGTAGGTGCTGCGGGCCTCGGCCATGGTGACCCCGTCGTCGTTCCACGGCACCAGGTGGGTCAGGAGCAGTTTGCGCGCCTTGGCCCTGGTGGCGTGGTCGCCCGCCTCGCTTCCCGTGAGGTGCATGTCCTTGGGGTGCTCGACGTGGTCGTGGAAGGCGGCCTCGCACAGGAACACGTCGGTGTCGCGGGCCAGGTCGACGAGGGAGTCGCAGGAGCCGGTGTCGCCGGAGTAGGCGAGACTCGACCCGCCGTGCTCCAGGCGGATGCCGAAGGCGTCGACGGGGTGGTTGACGCGGTCCACGCGCGCGGTCATGGGACCGATCCGGAACTCACCCGGGACGAGCTCGTGGAAGTCGAAGACCTCGGTCATGCCGGGGTCGGGGTCCAGACCGTAGATCTCCGCGAGCCGGTCCGCCACTCCCGGGGGGCCGTAGACGGGGATGGGCGACTTGGCTCCGCCGGGCGGGTACATCCGGGCGACCCAGTAGGCGCACATGTCCGCGCAGTGGTCGGTGTGCAGGTGGCTGAGGTAGACGGCGTCGACGGAGTACAGGTCGGCGTGGCGCTGGAGGGCGCCGAGGGCGCCGTTGCCGAGATCCAGCAGGAGCCGGAAGCCGTCCGCCTCCACCAGGTAACAGGAGGCCGGACTGTCCGGCCCGGGGAAGCTCCCGGAGGACCCGATAATCGTGAGTCGCACGTCGTCGTCGCCTTTTCGATCGGCCGCACTGCTTCCGTGGCCCCTTGGTGACGTGTGCGGGGTGAGCGGTGGGCGGCTGGTTCTGCGGATGTCCCGTTGTTACGGGTGTACCCCAATGGCCGCCCGGGTGGTACAAAATGTGTCCCGCATCTCAGGCGACGTGCATCACGTGTGAATTTTTCACACCGATTGACCAGATATGACCGTTTCACCGCTCCGGAGTTCGGGACAGGATCTGACCTGCGCCCGACCGCGCACGCGGAAGGCGGGACCGAGGGCGGGCGGACCGGAGGCCGGTCCCCCAGGGAACCGGCCTCCGCCAGACGACGCGGCCCCGCGCCCCGGGAACACGTCCCGGGGACGGGCTCACGCCCAGAGCTGACCGTCCAGGCGCTCCTCCGCCTCCTCCAAGGTGCCGTCGTAGGCTCCGGTGGAGAGGTACTTCCACCCGGCGTCGGCGATCACGAACGCGATGTCCGCGCGCTCCCCCGCCTGCTCCGCCTTGCGCGCCATACCGAGAGCGGCGTGGAGCGCGCCGCCGGTGGAGATACCGGCGAAGATGCCCTCCTTGTTGAGCAGCTCGCGGGTCCGGCGCAGCGCGGCGTCCGAGGGGACGGAGAACCGCGTGGTGAGCACGGACTCGTCGTAGAGCTCCGGGACGAAACCCTCGTCGAGGTTGCGCAACCCGTAGACCAGCTCGCCGTACCTCGGCTCGGCCGCCACGATCCGCACATCGGGCCTGTGCTCACGCAGGTACCGGCCCACCCCCATGAGGGTCCCGGTCGTGCCGAGCCCCGCCACGAAATGGGTGATCCCGGGGAGGTCCGCCAGCAGCTCGGGCCCGGTGGTCTCGTAGTGGGCCCGGGCGTTGGCGTGGTTGCCGTACTGGTACAGCATCACCCAGTCGGGGTGGGCCGCGGCCATCTCCTTGGCGACGCGCACCGCCTCGTTGGAGCCGCCCGCCGCGTCCGAGTAGTGAACCTCGGCCCCCCACATCGCGAGCAGCTTCTTGCGTTCCTCGGAGGTGTTCTCCGGCATGACGCAGACCATGCGGTAGCCGCGCAGCTTGGCGACCATGGCCAGCGAGATACCGGTGTTCCCCGACGTCGGCTCAAGGATGGTGCACCCCGGGGAGAGCAGCCCGTCCTTCTCGGCCTGCTCGATCATGAAGAACGCGGCGCGGTCCTTGATCGAGCCGGTGGGGTTGCGGTCCTCCAGCTTCGCCCACAGCCGGACCTCCGGCGAGGGCGAGAGCCGAGGCAGGCCGACCAGCGGCGTGCCTCCGAGGGAGTCGAGCAGGGAGTCGTAGCGCATGGCTTCCTCAGCGAGAGCCGCCCGCGACGGCGGGCAGAACGGTCACGTTGTCGCCGTCCGAAAGCTCGGCTTCGAGGCCGCCGACGAAACGGACGTCCTCGTCGTTCAGGTAGACGTTGATGAACCGGCGCAGCTTGCCGCCGTCGACCAGGCGCTCCGCGATGCCGGGGTACTGCTGGTCCAGGTCGGCGACCAGGGCGCTGAGGGTGTCGCCGGACCCCTGGACGACCTTCGCGTCGTTGGTCAGGTTGCGCAGGATGGTGGGGATGCGGACCTCGATGGCCATGAAGGTGACTCCGTAAACGGTCGTTGGTTGTGCGTTCAGGTCCAACAGGCGGTCCGGCGTCGGCATTCCGCGGACCGCCGTGCCCGGGCTCCCCGGGCGACGGCCACGGAGACGTCGTCCGTGACCGTGACGCGGGGGTTCCTACCGGTCGGTGCCGGCGCCGACGATCTCGACGGGTTCCTCGGTGACCTCGCCGTCAATGATGCGGAAGGACCGGAACTCGGCGGTGTCGGGCTCCCGGGTGGACACCAGGACGTAGTGCGCCTGCGGCCACTGGGCGTACGTGATGTCGGTACGCGACGGGTAGGCCTCGGTCGCGGTGTGGGAGTGGTAGATCACGACGAACTCCTCGTCGCGGTCCCACAGTTCGTCGTAGACCTTCTTGTACTCGGTCGAGTCGAACTCGTAGAACGTGGGCGAGCGCGCCGCGTTCAGCATCTCGATGACCCGCTCCGGACGGTCGGAGCCCTCGGGGCCCGCGACGACGCCACACGCCTCGTCGGGGTGGTCGCGGCGCGCGTGGGCGACGATCTGGTCGTGGATGGAGCGGTCGATCCTCAGCATGGCTCCAGGGTACCCATAACCGCTTCTCTACCAACCAAGTGGGTATTCATGCGTTCAACGTCACTCCGGACACCGCCCCGACGCAGGTGGGGCGCCCGTACCGGGACGGATCGGAACACGTAGGCTCGCCCCTATGAGCGAGGACAGCAGCAGCGCGCTGCTCACCGACCACTACGAACTGACGATGCTCCAGGGAGCCCTGCACAGCGGGGCCGCCGCACGCCGGTCGGTGTTCGAGATGTTCGCCCGGCGCCTGCCGGAGGGACGCCGCTACGGGATCGTCGCGGGGACCGGTCGTTTCCTGGACCTGCTGGAACGCTTCCGCTTCGGCGGCGCCGAACTGGACTTCCTCTCCGATCACGGTGTGGTGGACGAGACGACCCTGAACTGGCTCTCGGAGTACCGCTTCTCCGGGAACGTGTGGGGCTACGGCGAGGGAGAGGCCTACTTCCCGGGGTCGCCGATCCTGGTCGTGGAGGGCACCTTCGCCGAGTCCGTGATCCTGGAGACGCTCGCGCTGTCGGTGTACAACCACGACAGCGCGATCGCCTCCGCCGCGACCCGGATGACCGTGGCCGCCGGTGACCGGCCCCTCATCGAGATGGGCTCCCGGCGCACCCACGAGCGTTCCGCGGTCGCCGCGGCCCGCGCCGCCTACGTGGCGGGGTTCGCCACCTCCTCCAACCTGGAGGCGGGCCGCACCTACGGGGTGCCCACCGGCGGGACCGCCGCGCACGCGTTCACCCTGCTGCACGACAGCGAGCGGCAGGCCTTCCAGGCCCAGCTGGAGTCCATGGGACGGGGGACGACGCTCCTAGTCGACACCTTCGAGGTGGAGCGAGCCGTGCGCCACGCGGTGGAGCTCGCCGGTCCCGAGCTGGGGGCCGTCCGGATCGACTCCGGCGACCTGGGAGCGACCGCGGCGCGGGTGCGCGCGCAGCTGGACTCCCTCGGTGCCACCGAGACCCGCATCGTGGTCACCGGGGACCTGGACGAACACTCGATCCAGGCGCTGGCGGTGGCCCCGGTGGACGGGTACGGAGTGGGTACGTCCCTGGTGACGGGGTCGGGCGCGCCGACCGTGTCACTGGTGTACAAGCTGGTGGCGCGGGCGCGGGGCCTCGAACCGGACGCTCCGTTGGAGCCGGTCGCCAAGCGCTCGGTCGGCAAGCCGAGCCGAGGCGGCCGCAAGTGGGCGGTACGGCGGTTGGACGACAAGGGAATCGCGGTGGCCGAGGAGGTCTATCCGCACGAGCCGGTCGACCGGGTCGGCGTGCGGCCGCTGCTGCGGCCGCTGGTCACCGACGGCGAGGTGGTGGGGCACGAGAGCGTGCACGAGGCACGGGCCCGCAACCGCGCGACCGTGGCCGAGCTGCCCGAGCAGGCCCTGAGGATGTCCCGGGGGGACGTGGCACTGGCCACGGTCTTCCACTGACAGCGACCGGTTCGACCGGTGCGGGTGCGCGGCTCCCGTCCCGCGGAGGACCACCGAGCACCGTCCCGACGACAAGGAAGCGAGGTGCCGACGACATGACCAGGGCACTCATCGTGGTGGACCTGCAGAACGACTTCTGCGAGGGCGGCAGTCTGGGCGTGGACGGAGGGGCCCGTACGGCGGCCGCCGTCACCGAGCACGCTCGGGCGGGCGGCTACGACCACGTGGTGGCCACGCGTGACCACCACATCGACCCGGGAGCGCACTTCTCGGACACTCCCGACTTCGTGGACAGCTGGCCCCGGCACTGTGTGGCGGGGACGCCCGGCGCGGAGTTCCACCCCGGCTTCGACGCCTCCGTGGCGGAGGAGGTCTTCAGCAAGGGCCAGTACACCGCCGCCTACAGCGGTTTCGAGGGCACGGCCGGGGACGGGGAGACGACCCTGGCCTCCTGGCTGCGCGAGCGGAACGTGGACGAGGTGGACGTGGTGGGCATCGCCACCGACCACTGCGTGCGCGCGACCGCCCTCGACGCGGTCGGCGAGGGTTTCCGTACCCGGGTGCTGCTCGGTCTGACCGCCGGGGTGTCCGAGCCGACCGTCGACACGGCGGTGGAGCGGCTGCGCGAGGCCGGTGTGGCGTTGGAGGGCCGACCGGTCAGCGGCTGAGCCCGGTGTCCGCCCATGGCGGGCCGGAGCACGACGGCGGGGGCGGTGGTGACCTGGTCACCGCCGCCCCCGTGCGTACGCGTCCGTGCCGGGCGGTCGCCCGGCGCGGGCACCCCTAGTCGATGCCGATCGCCGCGCGGACGTCGGCCAGGACCCTGCGAGCGCGCGAACGGGCGCGTTCGAGACCGGAGTCCAGGATCTCGTCGAGTTCGGTCTCCGAGGCCATGAGTTCCTCGTAGCGCTCGCGTTTGGGGCCGAGCTCGGTGTTGACCGCCTCGAAGAGCTCCTTCTTCAGGTCGCCCCAGCCCATGCCGCCCGCCTCCAGGCGCTGGCGCACGTCGGCCACCTTCTCGGCGTCGGCGAAGTGGGTGAGGAGCTGGAAGGGGATCGAGGAGTCCGGGTCCTTGGGGTCCTCGACCGGTGTGGAGTCCGTGGGGATGCGGTTGATCGCCTTGCGGAGCTTCTTCTCCGGCAGGAAGAGGGGGATGTGGTTGTCGTAGGACTTGCTCATCTTGCGGCCGTCGGTCCCCGGGAGGATGCTGGCCTCGCTGTCGTCGATGACGCCCTTGGGGAGAGGGAAGCTGTAGCGGTCCCCGTACCGGTGGTTGAAGTACCCGGCGATGTCGGCGGTGTACTCGATGTGCTGCGACTGGTCGCGGCCGACCGGCACCCGGTCGGCCGCCATGACGAGGATGTCGGCGGCCATCAGCACGGGGTAGTTGTACAGCCCCATGTTGACCCCGGCGTCGAGCTCGGTGAGGCCCGCCTCGCTGTTGCGGTCGCGCGCGGCCTTGTAGGCGTGCGCGCGGTTCATGAGCCCCTTGGGGGTGAGGGTGCTCAGGATCGTGGTGAGCTCGAAGGTCTCGGGGATGCTGGACTGCCGGTAGAAGACCGTGCGCTCGGGGTCCAGACCGCAGGCCAGCCAGGTGGCAGCGCCCGACCGGATGCTCTGGCGGAGCTCGTCCGCGTCCTTGATGATGTTGAGCGCGTGGTAGTCCGCGATGAAGTAGTAGGTGTCGTAGACCTCGGTCGCGGCGAGGGCGGGTTTGATCGCCCCGATGTAGTTGCCCAGGTGGAAGTCACCGGTGGGCTTGATCCCGGTCAGATAGGTGTTCGCTGCCATGCCCCCAGCCTATCGACGCACGGCACCCGGCGACCGTCCGCCGGAAGGACGGGGACGGCGCCCCGCGGGGCGGGGCGCCGTGTACACGGGAGCGGGTCAGACCCGGGCGGAGCCGCCCCGGAAGGCGTTCCAGTGCTCCACCATGCGCCGCGCCTGCCCCTGAGTGAAGTGGGTCATGCAGGCGTCGTCGCTGTAGTTCATGAAGTTGGTGACGGGGTCGCGTCCGGGACGCTCGGGGCAGGTGTCCCGGCCCTTGGGGCAGCCCGCGGCGGCCTCGCGCTCGTACGGGGTGTCGTCCACGTAGTCCCCCGGTGGCTGGCAGCCGTTCTGGAAGGTGTGGAACAGGCCCAGCCAGTGCCCGACCTCGTGGGTGCCGGTGTGGCCCTCGTTGAAGCGTTCGCGCCCACCGCCGGGGAGGGCGTCGTAGGCGATGACGACACCGTCCCGGTCCGGGTCGTCCTGGTAGTCCTGGGGGAAGGTCGAGTAGCCGAGCAGACCGGAGTCGAGTTCGGTGGTGTAGACGTTCAGGGTCTCGGGTCCGCCCTGGCGCAGCTGCGACCGGATGGCGTCGCCGTGGCGGTTGAAGTCGTCGAACCAGGCGTCGTCGGCGCTGCGGGTGACGTCGGAGAGTTCGAACCGGAAGCCGGTGTCGGTCCCCTCGGAGCCGAGCGCGTAGTCGCCCTGGTAGGCCCGGTTGAGGACGTCGACCTGGTCACGGATCTGCTGGTCGGACACCGCCCCCCGGCCGTCCGTGGCGGAGATCACGTGCACGGCCACCGGCACGGTGTACGGCGGGGCGAGTTCGCGGCCGCGTTGGGAGACCAGGGCGTCTCGGAGGCGTTCCTCGTACTCCGCGGCCTGTTCCGGGGTGATCTCCACCCCGGCGTCGGCCTGCGCCCCCGGGTCGGAGACCCGGGTCCCCGCGGCTCGGGCCGCGCTGTCGACCCCGGGGTCCCACCCGGGCGGGCAGTACGGGTCGGCGGCGGAGGAGGTCACCCCGCTCCGCTGTGGTTCGGGTTGGTCGGGCTCCGGCAGCGAACTCGCCACCAGACCGGTCATCGCGAGTGCGCACAGGGCCAGGCCGGACCAGGTCGCGGCTGAGCCTCCGCGCGGGCTTCGTCCCATCACCTCACGGACTGTAGCGACCCGTTTTCACGGTGTTGTGTGGACTTGCCCGACCTTGCGAAGTGTTTGCCCTCGCCGACGACGCGAGGGCCGCCCCCGAACCGCTACTTCTGGCCCACCGCCCAGGCTCTCAGCTTGGCGATGCGCTCACGGATCTGGGGCGGGGTCGCCTGTGCGACCGGCGGCCCCCCGCAGGCGCGGCGCAGCTCGTTGTGGATCACCCCGTGCGGCTTCCCGGTCCGGTGGTGCCAGGCCCCCACCAGGTTGCTGAGGTCCTTGCGCAGTTCGGCGAGGACCTCGTGGGTGACCCCCTCCTCCGGTTCGGCCCTCTCCTTGGCCTTGCGCTGGCTGGCGTGGATGTCGGCCTTGCGCTTGCGCAGCAGTTGGGAGACCTGGTCGGGGTCGAGCAGCCCGGGCAGCCCGAGGAAGTCCTCCTCCTCGCTGGACCCCGCCACGCCGCCGCCGTACTCCAGACCGTCGTACAGCGCCCGGTCGAACTCGGCGGCGGACTCCATCGTCTCGAAGGGGAGTTCCTCCCCCGCGTCGGGTGTGTCCTTCTTCCGGTTGGCCTCCTTGAGGAGGTCCTCCTCCGGGTACTCGTCGTCCGAGGGCTGCTTGTCCAGGACGTGGTCGCGCTCGCGCTCCATCTCCCCCGCGTACTCCAGCAGGGTCGGCACCGAGGGCAGGAACACCGACGCGACCTCGCCGCGCTTGCGGACCCGCACGAAGCGGCCGATGGCCTGCGCGAAGAACAGCGGGGTGCTGGTGGAGGTCGCGTACACGCCCACCATCAGCCGCGGCACGTCCACCCCCTCCGAGACCATCCGCACCGCGACCATCCACCGGTCGTCTCCCTTGGCGAACCGGGTGATCTTCTTGGAGGCGGTCGGGTCGTCGGAGAGCACCACGGTGGCGCCCTTGCCGGTGATCTGGCGCAGGATGCGCGAGTAGGCGCGGGCGTTCTCGTGGTCGCTCGCGATGACCAGTCCGCCCGCGTCAGGGTGGGTCTTGCGCACCTCGGTCAGGCGGCGGTCCGCCGCCTGGAGGACCTTCTTGATCCAGTCGCCCTTGGGGTCGAGAGCGGCCCGCCACGCCTGCGACAGCGCGTCCTTGGTGAGGGGTTCGCCGAGCCGCGCGGCGAGCTCGTCGCCCGCCCGCGTCCGCCAGCGCATCTCGCCGGAGTAGGCCATGAAGATGACCGGGCGGACCACCCCGTCCTCCAGGGCGGGGGCGTAACCGTAGCTGTAGTCCCACGAACAGCGGCGCACGCCCGCCCCGTCCTGGACGTAGTCCACGAACGGGATGGGGTTGATGTCCGAGCGGAAGGGGGTCCCGGTGAGCGAGAGCCGCCGTGTGGCCGGGTCGAAGGACTCCCGGACGGCGTCTCCCCACGACAGGGCGTCGCCCGCGTGGTGGACCTCGTCGAAGATGACCAGGGTCTTGCGCGCCTCGGTGCGGTTGCGGTGCAGCATCGGGTGCGCGGCCACCTGAGCGTAGGTGACGGCCACTCCGACGTACTGGCGGCCCAGCGCGCCCTGCCCGTTCCTGAAGTCGGGGTCGATGGCGATGCCGAACCGGGCGGCCGACTCGGCCCACTGCTTCTTGAGGTGCTCGGTGGGGCAGACGATGGTGACCGCTCGTACCACGTGCCGCTGGATGAGCTCGCTGGCCAGGGTGAGAGCGAAGGTGGTCTTGCCCGCACCGGGTGTGGCCACCGCGAGGAAGTCGCGTGGCTGCCTGCGGAAGTACTCCTCGAAGGCCTCTCGCTGCCAGGCGCGGAGGCCGCTCAGGCGGCTCTCCGTCGTGGTCTGCGTCACCGTCATTCGTTCCGTCCCCCGTTACTCACCTGCTTGAGGTTAGCGGCCGCCGGAGACCGTATCGGGAGCCCCGGCGGTGGCGCCGGGCACAGCGGGCACCCCGGGCGTGTCCGGCCCGGACCGGGACACCGCCCCGCGGACCGTGTCTCCCACGACGGAGCGGCACGGTGCTCGCCGCACCGCGCCGCTCCGTCCTTCGGTCCCCTACCGGCTCCCGAGCGGGCTACGAGCCCTCGTCGGCCTCGGCCGGTTCCTCCGGGGCGCCCTCGGCGCCGGACTCGGCGTCACCGGACGCCGGGGCCTCGGCGCCGATCCCGGTCGTGTCGACCGCGCCGTCGTTGAACGGCATGTGCGGTGAGAGCTCCGGGAACGCGTAGAACCACAGCAGGGCCGCGGCCCCCGCCAGCAGCCCCAGCGACAGGATGAACTTCGATACCCAGGGGCCGGGCAGGACACGCCAGATCAGACCGTACATTCGTGTGTCCCCTCTCCTAGGCGTCCGGTGCCATGTGGGCGATGCTGTCGGGCATGCCCTCGGACTTGGGTGTGGTCTCGGTCAGCTCGGCCCAGACGATGAGCCGGTGCGTGTTGTTGAGTTTGGGAGCGCACGTGGTGAGGGTGAGCAGCGCCCGGCCCGGCTCCTCCTCGGAGGCCTCCTCGAAGGGGTCCGGGTTGACCACCCAGAAGTCCTCGGGCAGAACGGTCTCCTCACGGAAGACCTCGTAGGTGTAGAAGTTCTCCCCGTCCTCCAGCACCATGACGTCGCCGTCGTCGAGCAGGTCCAGGTCCCAGAAGAGACCGGGGGTGCGGTGCGCGGCGACACCGTAGTTGCCGAGTTCGCCGGGCGAGCTGTCGTACTCCGTGTAGCGGCCGGGGCTGTAGCGGATGTCGTCGGGGGTGGTGCCGTTGACCACCACCCACTCCAGGTCCAGGCTCGGCACGTACAGACGGCTGTCGGCGCTGCCCGGGAGCGGCTCGGAGTCCGGTCCCCGTTCCTCCGCCGCGGCCCATGCGTCGTCCAGGCCGTCGGCCAGGCCCTGCTGCTCGCGGTCGGTCTCCCACTGGGAGCCGTACACCTCGTAGGCGGCGTAGAAGAGCATCAGCAGACCCGCCGTCAGGAGGATCTCGCCGAAGAGGCGGACGACGCCCCGGACCACGTCGCCGGGGGTGGTCCGGGGGCGCGCGCGGCGTCTGCGACCGCGTGCGCGCCGTTCGCGACCCCCGTCGGAGGGGTACGGCTCATCGTGGGACTGCCGTTCAGTTGTGGACACCAATACGACCTACTCCTGTGGACGCTTTCGTGTGCACCCGGGCGGCCGGAGGGGGACGACGAGCGGGACCCCCGTACGCGGATGCGGCAGAACTTCGACCTCGTGTCGGTACACAGCGCTGAGGAGCGACGAGCTGAACACGTCTGCGGGGGTTCCCCGCGCGGCGACCTGTCCTCCGGAGAGTACCGCCACACGATGGGCGTAGGCGGCCGCAAGCCCCAAATCGTGCAGGACCACGATAACCGCCCCACCGAGGGACGCGAGGTCACGCGCGACGGACAGCACGAGTTCCTGGTGGCGGATGTCCAGTGCCGCGGTCGGCTCGTCGAGGAGCAGCAGGCGGGTGTCCTGCGCGAGGACCCGGGCGAACATGACGCGGGCCCTCTCCCCACCCGAGAGCGTGGGGAAACGGCGGTGGGCCAGGTGCGCCACCCCCGTCCTCTCCATGGCGGCCCGGACGAGGCACTCGTCCTGGTCCGGGGTGCTCAGCCCGGCCCAGGGGGCGCGCCCCATCGCGACGAGTTCGGTGACGGAGAACGGGAAGCTGACGGCCGCCTCCTGCGGCAGGACGGCGCGGCGTAGGGCCAGTTCGGGCGGGCTCCACTCCGAAAGGGCACGACCGAGCAGGCGCACCGTCCCGGAGTCGCGGTCGCCCCGGGACTCCCCCGCGACGACGTCACCCGACAGCGCGGAGAGCAGGGTCGACTTGCCCGCTCCGTTCGGGCCGACCAGGGCCAGGAGCTCACCGGCACGGACGGTGAGGTCGATCCCGTCGAGCAGGGAGCGCCCGCCCCGGCGGACGGTGAGGCCCTCCGCGCGCACGACCACGGAGCCGGGTTCGGACGGTGCGGGTGAAGCCGGTGCGCGAGTGAGGGGGGCGACGGCCGCCGCCCAGCCCCGCGCGAGGACCGAACGCCGTGGGGCGTGCCCGGAGGGGGTGGCGGCACTGGTGCCGGGGGGACGCGTGGTGTCGGCGGTCACGACCACCCTCCCTGCTTGGCGCGGGTGCGGTAGAGGAGGAAGAAGAAGAACGGGCCGCCCAGGGCTGCGGTGACCACGCCGAGCGGGATCTCGGCGGGCGCGGCGACCGTGCGGGCCAGCAGGTCGGCCGCGAGCAGCAGCAGTCCGCCGCCGAGCGCGGAGGCGGGCAGCAGCACCCGGTGGCCGGGTCCGGTCATCATGCGGATGATGTGCGGGACCACGAGCCCCACGAAGGCGACGACACCGGCGAAGGCGACCGCCGCCGACGTGAGCAGCGCCATGGCGCCGATGAGCACCAGGCGCATCCGTTCGACGTCCACGCCCAGGTGGCGGGCGGGGCCCTCCCCGAGGGCGAGCAGGTCCAGGCGGCGGGCGTAGACCGGGATCACCGACAGTCCGAGGAGCAGGCAGGGCGTGATCGCCGCGACCTTGGACCAGGTGGCGGTGGAGACGCTGCCCAGCTGCCAGAACGTGATGGTCTGGATCTCGGAGTCCTGCGAGAAGTTGGTCATCAGACCGATCGCGGCACCGGCGATGGCGTTGACCGCGATACCGGTGAGCAGGAGGGTGACCACCTCGGTCCGGCCGTGTGAGCGCGCGAAGACGTACACGAACAGGGTCGTGGCCAGGCCGAACACGAAGGACGAGGCGATGACGGTCCAGTGGCCGAGCACGGTGGCGCCGGTGAAGATGACGACGATCGCGCCGACCGCCGCGCCGGCGGAGACACCGATCACCCCCGGTTCCGCGAGGGGGTTGCCGAAGACACCCTGCATGATGGCGCCCGCGCTGCCCAGGGCCGCGCCGACCATGACGGCGAGGGCGACGCGGGGCAGTCGCACGTCCCACAGGACGGTGTGGGCGATCTGGTCGGGTTCGGGACCGATGTCGAGACCGACCTCCTGGAGGAGTGACGCCGCCACCTGGACCGCTGGGATGGGGTAGGCGCCGATCCCGGCGGCCACGACGGCGACGGTCACGAGCGTGGCGGCGAGGACGCCGAGGAGGAGCCCGCCGCGCAGTCTGCGGGGGGCCAGGCCTCCGCCGTCCGACGGGCTCCCGGTCGCGGTGGCGGGTCGTCGGCCGAGCGCGGTCACGCGGTGCCCCCGTCGTCGGGGATCGCGGCCAGTTCCTCGGCCAGGGCCACGATGACCTGGGGGGTGCGCGGCCCGAAGTTGAGCAGGACGCCGTCCTCGAAGTCGATGACGGCCCGGTTCCGTCCGGCCGGGGTCTGGGCGACGCCGGGGATCTCGACCAGGCCCTCCACACCGCCCACCGACTCCAGGCCCTTGGTCATGACGAGCAGAACGTCCGGCTGGGCCTCGATGAGCGCTTCGGTCGTGATGGGTGTGAAGGGTGTGGTCAGACCCATCTCGACCCCGGCGTCCCGGGCCCCGATCTCGGAGAGCATGGCGTCCGCGCCCGATCCGGGCCCGCCGAGCAGGTAGACCCCGGCGGTCCCGCGCAGGTAGAGGAAGGCGACCAGGGGGTCGCCGCTGGCCTCCAGGGAGGTCTCGCGCACCCCGTCCATCTGCTCCCGAGTGCGTTCGACCAGTCGGGAACCGGCGGCGGGGACGCCGAGCGTCTCCGCGACCCGCTCGAAGCGGGGGTACATCTCGTCGAAGGACCAGGCCTCCTCGACGATGACGACGGGGACCCCGCTGCGCTGGACCTGTTCGATCACCTCGGGCGGTCCGGTCTGGGTGTCGGCCAGGACCACCGTGGGCCTCAGTGCGAGGACGGACTCGGCGGAGACGTCGTGGCCCTCGCTGACCACGGGCAGGTCGGCGGCCTCGTCGAAGGTGGCGGCGACGTCGCGGCCGACCACCCGGTCACCGAGGCCGAGGGTGAAGACGATCTCCGCGAGGCTCCCGGTGAGCGGGAGGACGCGGCTGGCGTCGGCGACCTCGACCTCCTCGTACTCCAGGGGGTCGGCGCTGGTGCGGTAGGGGTCGAGGACGACCGAGTCGACGGTGACGGGGAGTTCGGGGTCGGGGACGTCCGCCAGGATCTGGAGCCGGTTCTCCGCGAGTGCCGGGATGTCCTCGCCTGCCGACGCGTCCTCGGGGGCGGGGGACCCGGTACAGGAGGTCAGGGCGAGGGCGCAGGCCACGGCGAGCAGGACGGCGGCCGGTCCTGTTCCAGGGTGTCCGCGCAGGGGGAATCGGGGGACGGCGTGAGGCATGGCGGTCGCTTTCGATGTGATCCGTGTGCCGGGTGTCGCCGGGGAGCGGGGAAGCGACACGGCACTTTTCACGACAGGTCGTCATCTTCTTGACAACCATGACGGCGTGGTGTTCCACTGTTCCAGCGCGGGATCAAGTTAGGTAAGGCTCACTTTGCCAAGGTAAGCATAACCTTAACTCCATTCCCCAGGACCCGCGGGCGCCGGACACCGTCCGACCGCCCGCACGAACGCGAAGGCCCCCGATGCAAGCAGCGGTATCCCTCCGTGGGTTCCTCCCCTCCCTGGCCGCCGTCGCCGCCGCGACGGTACTGTCCACCGCCCTGCCCGCCACGGCGCTCGCCGCCCCGTCCGAAGAACCCGTCCCGCCCCGGACCACCGCCGTCGACCGCACCGAGGAGCTCGATCCCCTGGGCGACTCCGTCACGGTGACCGGGATCGGGCACGACCCCGGCAGCCGGATCGAGATCACCACCCGGGCCGTGCCCGCCGAGGCCGCACCGGCCGCGGACTCCGACGAGAACGCCGTCCTGGACGACGAGAACGCGGTCCTGGTCGAGGTCGACGAGCACGGTCTGTTCGGCACGGATCTCGCGATCACGGCCGCGTTCGCCGCCGAGGCCGGACTCGACACGGCCGAGGACGTCTTCGAGATCGTCCTGACCGAGGTCGCCGGTGCTCCCACTCCCGAGGTGACCGTCCCGGAGACACCCGCACCCTCCGCTCCCGGCTCCCCGGAACCCGGGGACGACACCGCCCCGGACACCCGGGACGTGGAGGCGACCGAGGTCGTCTCGGCGCGGCCCCGGAGCGCCCCCGTCGTCGGCGTGGTCCCCGTGAGCTTCGCCGCGCCCGCCGCACCGTCGGCACCGCGCACCCCGCCCCAGGCTCCGGCTCCCGCCTCGGTCCCGGCGCCCGCGGCCCCCCAGGCCCAGTCCGCACCGCGGACCCTGCCCCGGACCCCGGGCAACCCGACCCTGACGGTCTCCAGGACCAGCGGGCTCGATCCCTCCGGTGAGAAGGTGACCGTGACCGGTACGGGCTACGACACCTCCAAGGGCGTCTACGTCGCCCTGTGCGACACCGCGAACGCCAGCTCCACCCAGGCGCCCAGCCCGTGTATCGGCGGCGTGGACATGGAGGGCGAGGGCGGCTCCTCCGCCTGGGTCTCCAGCAACCCGCCGCCCTACGGCGAGGGCCTGGCCACCCCCTACACCGGTAGCGGTACCGACGGCGGGTTCACCGTCGAACTGACGGTCAAGGGGTCGGACGAGCACACCGACTGCCTCTCCGCAGCCACGGACTGCGCCGTCGTGACCCGCAACGACCACACCCGCTCCAGCGACCGGGGCCAGGACGTCTTCGTCCCGGTCACCTTCGACGGCCAGACCGGCGACCCCGGAGCGACCGGCGGGAACGGCGGCGCGTCCGGAGACGGGGCGACCGGCCCCGGGAGCACCGGCGGCGGAACCGCGTCCTCCGGCTCCGGCGGCGCGGGGTCCGGTGGTGCCGCGGGAGGCGCCGGCGGTCCGCTCGCCACGACCGGCTCCTCCCTGGCAGGCCTGGTCCTGGCCGCCGCCGTGGCCGTCCTGGCCGGTGCGGTGGCGCTGTTCGCCGCGCGCCGCCGTGGCACCACCCCGGCCCCGCTCCCGACGACCACCTAGGCACGCTCCGGGTCGGGATCGGCCACCCGGCCTCCTCGGCCCGACCGACCACGTTTTCCCTCAGCGGTCCCACCAGCGCCCGCTCAGCCCTCGGGCCCGCTGCCCCACTCCCCGCCCGGAACCGGTACGCGACCGGAACCGGCACCCGTCCATCCCCCGAGTCGACAGGAACAGTCACCCATGAGCACAACCTCCACGAGAGCGGGAGGGACGGACGGGCTCCGTCGTTCCCTGCGCTCCCTCGTCTCCCTCACGGGAGCGGCCGCCCTCGGCGCCTCGCTCACCCTGGCCGCGGCACCGGCCCTGGCCGACGAGGCCCCCGTCTCCGTGACCCAGGGCTCCGCCACCTGGGGCGTCAAGCAGTCCTTCCGCAACTACGTGTCCAGTCCCATCGCCCACGGCGGCTACGAGGCGGTCGACGGCGCCACCCGCAACACCGACGGCACCCTGGACTTCCCCACCATCGGCGGCACCGTCTCCAAGGAGGACTCCTCCGGCGAGGTGAGCTTCTCCGGCGGTGTGGTCTTCACCGGCCACGACTACGGCCAGGGGCCCGTCCTGGAGATCCGCGTGGCAGATCCCCGCGTGGAGTTCGACGGCCAGGGCGCGGCCACCGTCCACGCGGACGTCACCAGCCGCGCGTTCGCGGGCGCCGACCCGTCACTGCCCCCGGGCGACCTCGTCGAGTACGGGGAGGTCGCGGTCGCGGAGCTGACCGGCGCCGAGATCGGTGTCGACGGTGACGTGATCACCTTCACCTCCGAGGCCGGGACCCTGCACGCCGACGCCGTGGAGCCCTTCGCCAGCTTCTACGCGGCGGGCGACCCCATGGACCCGCTCTCCTTCACCACCGAGGTGGTCGAGGCCACCGACCCGAACGACCCCGAGGAGCCCGTCCTCGACCCCGAGGTACGGGTCAGCCCGACCAGTGACCTCGACCCCGAGGGTCAGACCGTCCGCGTGGACGGCACCGGCTTCCGCCCCGGGGCGGGCGTGTACGTGGCGCTGACCGGCATCGCTCGGTCGGACACCGCGTATCCGCAGCACTGGTACGGGAGCGGCGTGTGGCTGCGTGAGGGCACCGCGCCCGACGCGAACGGCGCGTTCGGCACCGACCTCGACGTCGTCGGCGCCTTCGAGAAGGGCGGCACCGCCTACGACTGCCTGGAGGTCCAGTGCTACGTCGCGGTGTTCAACGACCGCAACGACCTGGACAACCGCGACCAGGACGTGTGGACCCCCGTCTCCTTCGCCACCGGTGACGACGGCGGGGGCGATGACGGCGACGACGGCGGCGAGACCCCCCAGGGCGACCTGACCGTGTACAACGGCCGCGCCGACTGGGGTGTGAAGGAGTCCTTCCGCACCTACATCGAGGGGAACATCGCCAAGGGCACCATCCGCACCGAGGACGGGGCCACCCGCAACGAGGACGACACGTTCGCCTTCACCGACGGCACGGGCAGCGTGAACCTGGAGGAGGAAGTCGCGGAGATCGACTTCGCCGGCACCGTGCTGTTCGAGGGCCACGTCTACGGCGGCGCCGATCCGCTGCTGCACATGACCGTCACCGACCCCCGGGTGGAGATCGACGGTGACACCGGGACCCTGTTCGCGGACGTGGTGAGCAAGTCCCTCACCGACGAGGAGCTCGTCACCTACGACGACGTGGCCTTCGCCGACCTGGACCTGTCCGGCGTCGGACACGAGCTGGACGAGGGCGTGCTGTCCTGGGGCCCGATCCCGGCCACCCTGACCGCCGACGGCGTCCCCGCCTTCGCCGACTTCTACGGCGCGGGCGAGGCGCTCGACCCGATCACCCTCACCGTGAGCGTCGACAAGGACGTGACCGTCCCCGGCGGCGGTAACGGGGGCGGCGTACCGGAGCCGACCCCGAACCCCACCCCCGGGCCCGGTGAGGGCGGCGGCAAGCCGGGCCTGCCCAACACCGGTGTGGCCCTGACCGGTCTCCTGGTCGCGGCCGTCGTCGCGACGGCCGCGGGCGGCACCGCGCTGGTCGCCACCCGCCGCCGGGCGGGCACAGCGGCCTGATCCACGGGGGCTCCCGCCCCCCCGGACTGCACGAAGGGCCCTGGCTCACCCCATGGGGGTGGGTCAGGGCCCTTCCGCGTACCGGCCACGAGGGGCCGTCACTTCATCATGTCCTCGTACGCCTTCTTGCAGTCGGGGCACACGGGGAACTTCTTCGGGTCCCGGTTGGGCACCCAGACCTTGCCGCACAGCGCGATCACCGGGTCGCCGGTCACCGCGCTCTGGGTGATCTTGTCCTTCTGCACGTAGTGGGCGAACCGTTCCCGGTCCCCGTCGTCGTGCGAGATGTCCGGCCTGGTCTCGCTGTCCGGCAGAACCTTGTTCAGGACATCCATCGACATCGTCCTCACACCTTTCAACGTCCGTCTACCACGGTATCGGGTGACGCGCCCCACTTCGAAGCCCTGGGAAAACCGGTCAGTTCAGGGTCGGATCGTCAGGATAGGTGGACAACAGGGCCAACCGGCCGCCCTGCCGGCGCAGCACCCGCGACCACAGGGTCTCGGGTTCGTCCCCGAAGAGGTCGCGGGTGTGGGCGTCCACCACGTACCACGCGCCCTCCTCGACCTCCCCCGCCAGCTGACCGGCGCCCCAGCCCGCGTATCCGGCGAACACACGCAGGGCTCCCAGCTCGATGCCCAGGTCGTCGGTGGGGGCCTCCAGGTCCACCATCCCGACCCCGGCCAGCTCCGGTCCGGTTCCCACCCCCTCCAAGGGGGTCCATCCCGACACCGCCAGCTCCGGGGACGCGATCCCGAGAGCGATCCCCGAGTCGGTGCCCACCGGCCCGCCGGAGAACATCACCGAGGGGGAGCTCGTGTAGGGCCCCCAGTCCGTCACCACCTCGTCCACGGGGAGGCCGAGGGGGCGGTTGAGGATCACTCCCAGGCTGCCGTCCGCGGCGTCGTCCACGACGAACACCACCGAACGGCGGAAGGAGTCCTCCTGGAGGAGGGGGGCGGCCACCAGCAGGCGCCCGGTCAGAGTCGACTGGTCCATGGTCCACACCTACCCGGAAAACCGGCCCCGTGGTCGCCCCTCGCCAGATGGAGCCCGAACCGCTACTCGGCGGCGCCGCGCTGGGCGACCTCGCGCACGGCGGTGGCCACGTGGGTGGACAGGTCCGAGTGGAACACGCTTGGGATGATGTAGTTCGGGCCCAGCTCGTCCTCGCTGACCACGTCGGCGAGGGCCTCGGCGGCGGCGACCATCATGTCGGAGGTGACGTGGTGGCTCTGGGCGTCCAGCAGCCCCCGGAAGAAGCCGGGAAAGACCAGGACGTTGTTGATCTGGTTCGGGTAGTCGCTGCGGCCGGTGGCCACCACGCCCGCGTGCAGGTGCGCGACCTCGGGGTCGACCTCGGGGTCGGGGTTGGCCAGCGCGAAGATGATCGAGTCCTCGTTCATCTCGGCGATGTCCTCGCCACCGAGCAGGTTGGGGGCGGAGACGCCGATGAAGACGTCGGCCCCGGCCACGGAGCCCTTGAGGTCGCCGCTGTAGCCGTCCTGGTTGGTGTTCTCCGCGATCCAGCGCAGGTTGCTGTCCAGGTTGTCACGGCCCGCGTGCACGGCCCCGTGGACGTCGCTGACGATGATGTCGCGCGCGCCGGCGTGCATGAGCAGCTTGAGGATGGCGGTACCGGCCGCGCCCGCGCCGGACATGGCGATACGGACCTCGGAGAGCTTCTTGTCGACGACGCGCAGCGCGTTGCGCAGGGCCGCCAGGACGACGATCGCGGTGCCGTGCTGGTCGTCGTGGAAGACGGGGATGTCGAGGAGCTCGCGCAGGCGGGCCTCGACCTCGAAACAGCGCGGCGCGGAGATGTCCTCCAGGTTGATGCCGCCGAAGCCGGGGGCGAGCAGCTGGACGGTGCGGACGATCTCGTCGACGTCCTGGGTGTCCAGGGCGATGGGCCACGCGTCGATGTCGGCGAAGCGTTTGAACAGGGCGGCCTTGCCCTCCATGACGGGCATGGCGGCCTCGGGGCCGATGTTGCCCAGGCCGAGCACGGCCGAGCCGTCGGTGACCACGGCGACGCTGTTGCGCTTGATGGTCAGGCGGCGGGCGTCGTCCTTGTTGGCGGCGATGGCCTGGGAGACGCGGGCGACACCGGGGGTGTAGGCCATGGAGAGCTCGTCGCGGTTGCGCAGCGGCACCTTGGACTTCATCTCGATCTTGCCGCCGAGGTGCATGAGGAAGGTGCGGTCGCTCACCTTGTGGACCACGACGCCCTCGACGCCGCCGAGGGCGTCGACGATGGCCTGGGCGTGATCGGTGTCGCGGGCGGCGCAGGTGACGTCGATGCGGATGCGCTCGTGCCCAGCGGCCGCCACGTCCAGGGCGGTGATCATGCCGCCGACCTGCTCCACCGCGTTGGTGAGGCTGCCGACCGCGCTGCCTCCGGCGTCCAGTTCGAGGCGGACGGTGATGGAGTACGAAACGCTGGGAAGGGTGGCCACGTATTGCTCCTTGGCTTTTGCTGATGTCATGCGTCCGCGGGGCACACCGGCGGCCCCTCCCGTGGACGTACGGACCGACGTCGGGTCTCCTCCACCGGGGGTCGGGCGAACGGCCTGCACTCCGTGGCCGGCCCGGTGAGGGCTCGTCGGCGCCTGCGCGCCGACGGACACTGGTCCGTGACGGTTGCGCGTCCCACCGTGGAACACCCGGTCATCGGGCGTCCGCGCGGGTCTCGGCTGCCGGGCGGGGGCGGTACATGGAAGCCCGCAACCGAGTCGCCTCACCTTACCCGAGTCAAGCGGGTAACGTCAGCACAAGGCGACAATTAACGCCTTCGGAAAAAATCGCACTAATTCCGGCCTTCCGCGGGGCGCCTTCCCCGTGAACGCCGCCCTACCCCCGGGCGCGGTCGGTCGCGGCGCGCACCACCACGTCCGCGCAGGCGTCGGTGGACAGGGCCGTGGAGTCGACCACCAGGTGGTAGAGACCGGGGTCGGCCGGATCGGTCCGGTAGAAGCGGCGCACGTAGGCGGCACGGGCCCGGTCGTTGTCGTCCAACAGGCGGAGCGTGGGCGCGTCGGGCCCCCAGCCGCGACCGCCGAACTCCCCCCGGTCGCCGGTCTCCCACAGACTCCTCGCCCGGCTCAGACGCGCCTCGCGGTCGCCGTCCAACCGCACGTGGAGTGCTCCCGGATGACCGGCCAGGACCACGGCGGCGGCACGCCCCAGCACCACGCCTCCCGTGCGGGCGACGTCGCGGATGACGCGTTCGGTCTGTTCCACGAACTCGTGGTCGTAGAGGAGGCGCCCCTCCCCGTTGGTGGTCCCGACGAAGCCGGAGTCCACGCTGCCGAGCGTGACCGTGGGCAGGCGCGCGGCGCTGGCGAGGAGCCGCTCGAAACCTCCGGGAGCGCGGTCGTCGCGCTGGAGCGCCTCGTCCAGGGAACAGCCGATCTCGGCCGCCACCGCGCTGGGCACCGCCCGGTCCAGGAAGGGAACGTGGAGCCGGGCGGCGACGGCGGGGCCGATCACGCTGCCGCCCGCGCCGAAGGTCGCCGAGACCGTGACCACCGGGGCCGCGTCGTTGGTCGCCATGGGACACCTGCCGCACGTCGGACGGAAGTTCTCCCCAGCTTCTACCCCGTGACCGGCGGGCTATCCCGCCGTCTTCACCTCAGCAAATATGCACCATTTTGCCGCTCCTTGTGACACACCGGGAGAAAACACACCAAAAGGAAAATCGGCCCCGGATCGACGGGGGTGTCCGTCGATCCGGGGCCGGTCCTGGTGGTCTAGAACAGCGCCGAGGTGAGCTTGCGGCGGGCCGCGTTCACCCGGGGGTCGCCCGCGGGGAGGATGTCGAACAGGGAGAGCAGGTGCGCGCGCACCCGGTTCCGGTCCTCGTCCGAGGTGCGCCGGACCGTCTCCACGAGCCGGTCGAAGGCGGCCTCATAGTCGCCGCCGTACAGGTCGATGTCGGCCACGGTGATCTGGGCGTCCACGTTCGAGGGGTCGGAGTCCGCTGTCTCCCGCACGGCGGGGCCGTCCACGTCCTGGAGGCGTCCGACCAGCCTGATCTGGGCGATCTGGGCCTTGAGGTCGGCGTTCCTCGGGTCCTCCTCCAAGGCCTTCTCGAAGACACCGGCCGCGCCCTCGAAGTCGCCCCGGTCCAGGAACTCCCTGGCCCGCGCGGCGACCGGGTCCGACGCCGGAGCCTCCTCCTCGGGCTCTTCCTCCCGCACCGCGGAGGGATCGCCGTCCACCGTGCCGGGGTGGTCGGGCGGCAGCATCCCCTGCTGGGCGAGCGCGCCGAACACCTGGGTCAGGGCGTCGCGCAGCTGCTCCTCGGTGGCCGGACCCTGCATCAGGGGCATGACCTGCCCCTGGACCGCGATGATGATCGTGGGGGTGCCGGACACGCGGAGCGCCTGCACCAGCTGCGGGCTGGCGTCGCTGTCGATCTTGGCCAGGAGCCAGTTCCCGCCGGAGCCCAGGGAGAGCCGGTCGAGGACCGCCTCGACCTGCTTGGACTGCTCGGACCAGCTCGCCAGCACCGCCATCACGACCGGGGCGTCCAGTGACCGCTCCAGCACCTGCTGGAAGTTGGACTCGTCGGCGTTGACGGAGTAGGGGTTGGTTCGACCGGCCGACTCGTCGGCGCGCTGCTTGGCCTCACGCTCCAAGGCCGCCTTGCGCGCCCCGAGGTCAACCGCACTGTTCGGTGAAAAGTCCGAAGGCTGCATGTTCCCTATCCTGCCGTATCCCGGAGCGCTCCGAGGACTCCCCGCCCCACCCGGGGACGGGGAGGGAACAGGCGCGGTCAGAACTGCGGGTCCTCCGTGTAGTCCCCGAACTCCTCCCCCATCGTGGCGCAGATCTCGCCCAGGGTGGCCTCGGCACGGGCGGCGTCCATGATCAGCGGGACGAGGTTGCCGTCCTCGGCCCGGACGCCCTCCAGGAGACGGGCGAGGGCGCGGTCGACGGCGGTCTGGTCGCGGGCGGCGCGGCGTTCGGCGAGGGCGCGCTTCTGCTCGTGTTCGACCTCGTGGCTGATCTTGAGGATGTCGAGTTCGCCGGAGACGGTGTCGGTGTGGCAGTTGACGCCGACGATGCGCTTGTCGCCCTTCTCCAAGGCCTGCTGGTACTGGAAGGCGGACTCGGCGATCTCGGAGCTGAAGTAGCCGTTGCCGATCCCGGCGAGGATGCCCGAGGTCATCGGTCCGATGGCGTGCTCGGCGTCCTCTCCCCCGCCCATGCGGAGGATCTGCTCGAAGATCCGTTCGGCCTCGGCCTCGATCTCGTCGGTGAGGGCCTCCACGTACCAGGAGCCGCCGAGCGGGTCGGCGACGTTGACGACACCGGTCTCCTCCATGAGGACCTGTTGGGTGCGCAGGGCGATCTCGGCGGACTGCTCGGTGGGCAGGGCCAGGGTCTCGTCGAGGGCGTTGGTGTGCAGCGAGTTGGTGCCGCCGAGCACCGCGGAGAGCGCCTCGACGGCAGTGCGCACCACGTTGTTGTAGGGCTGCTGCGCGGTGAGGGACACCCCCGCGGTCTGGGTGTGGAAGCGCAGCCACTGGGCCTTCTCGGTCTTCGCGCCGTAGGTGTCGCGAATCCAGCGGGCCCAGATGCGGCGGGCCGCGCGGAACTTGGCGATCTCCTCGAAGAAGTCGATGTGGGCGTCGAAGAAGAAGGACAGCCCGGGGGCGAAGCGGTCGATGTCCAGGCCCCTGGAGAGCCCCAGTTCCACGTAGCCGAACCCGTCGGCCAGCGTGTAGGCGAGCTCCTGCGCGGCCGTGGCTCCGGCCTCGCGGATGTGGTAGCCGGAGACGGAGAGCGGTTTGAAGGCGGGGATGTGCTCCGCGCAGTACTCCATCAGGTCGCCGATGAGGCGCAGGTGGGGTTCGGGCGGGTACAGCCACTCCTTCTGGGCGATGTACTCCTTGAAGATGTCGGTCTGGAGCGTGCCGTTGAGGCCGCCGATGTCGACGCCCTGGCGTTCGGCCGCGACGAGGTACATGCAGAAGGCGGGGACGGCGGGGCCGCTGATGGTCATGGACGTGGTGGTCTCGCCGAGGGGGATGCCGTCGAAGAGCAGGTCCATGTCGGCGACGGAGTCGACGGCCACGCCGCAGTGCCCGACCTCGCCGAGGGCGTGCGGTGAGTCGGAGTCGTGCCCCATCAGGGTGGGCATGTCGAAGGCGACCGAGAGGCCCCCGCCGCCCTGGGCGAGGATCATCTTGTAGCGCTCGTTGGTCTGGGTGGCGTTGCCGAACCCGGCGAACTGGCGGATGGTCCAGGCGCGGCCCCGGTAGCCGGTCGGGTAGAGCCCGCGGGTGTAGGGGTACTCTCCGGGCCAGCCGACGCGCTCGAAGCCGGGGACCTCGGCGCCGGGCCGGGGTCCGTAGACGGGTTCCAGGGGCCGTCCGGACAGCGAGGTGAAGTCGGCGTCGCGCTTGCGTGCGGAGTCGTAGCGGCGCTGCCAGCGGTCGCGTCCGGCCTCGATCTCCTGGGCCCCGCCGTCGGTGGGGCCTCCTGTGGTGTTCGCCATACGCAAATAGTAGGACGTCCAACTAAATATGTACAGACGGGGCGCCCGCGGCGCGCGGCGTCGGACGCGACGGCCCGTCAGTGCCGCTCGGCCGCCCCCGCGACCGGAGCCGGGAAGTCACCGAAGTCCACGCGGAGCCGGGTGAGCAGCTGGTGCACGCCCCACAGTTCCTCGTCGGAGTAGCAGCCGAGCCCGAAGTCCATGGCGAGGAGCGCCCGCGTGGCCTCCTCGGTGACCTCGCGACCGGACTCGGTGATCTCCGCCAGCACGCCCCGGCCGTCGCTCGGGTTGGGGCGGCGGAGCACCAGGCCCTGCCCCTCCAGCCGGTCGATGGTGTTGGTGACACTGGTGGGGTGCACCATCAGACGCTCACCGATCTTGCCCAGCGGCAGTGAACCGGTGGCGCTGAAGGTGAGCAGGACCAGCGCCTCGTAGCGGGCGAAGGTCAGACCGAACGGCTTGAGCGTGCCGTCCAGCTCGCCGATGAGGATCTGCTGCGCGCGCATGAGGGAGGTGACCGCCGCCATGGCGGGCGAGGCACCCCACCTCTGACTCCAGTTGTCGTGAGCGCGCTCGATCGGGTCGAACGGAAGGTTCAAAGGGTTTCCCACGCCGTCACTCTAGGCCGTACACCACGCCCCTCCGACCCCCGCGAAGGCGCCGGGCCCACCGGTGCGGAACCCCGCGCCGCACACCTCGCACCCGGACGGCCCACGACCGGGAAAGGACAAGGGGGGTTACCTGACCGGAACGGGACACGCGGACCGCTCGGCACTGGTCCGGTACCCCAACTCGGAAAAGCCGGTCGGCGGCGAGGAGAACGCGCCCTCCCGCCACGAGAGGCGAAAGGAGTCCGCGCACTCTCATTGACTCCGCGAAAACCATTAGTTAACTTTCCTAAAAAATGGTTTCCCCACCTCAGAGGCGCTATGGCCCGTTCGCCACCGTCCATGGAACCACCGCTCGAACTCGACACGCCCCTCCGCAAGGACTCCCTTCTCCAACGGAGCCCCGCCCCCGCGGTCCTCCGGCCTCCCCCTCCCCCCAAGAGGAGACCCCTCCGTGAGAACACCTCTGAGAAACCGGCTCGCCGCGTTGGCCGCGGCTCTGCTGGTCGCGCCCCTCGCCCTCTCCCCCGCACCGGCGGCCGCCGCCCCGGGGGACGTGACCGTCACCTACGTCGAGACGTCCCGGTGGGACAGCGGCTACGGCGGACAGATCACCATCCAGAACGAGACCGCGAGCGACCTCACCGACTGGACCGTCGGCTTCGACACCCCGGCCGGGGTCCGGATCACCAGCGTGTGGAACGCCGTCCACACCGTGAACGGCGACACGCACACCCTCACCCCGCCGTCCTGGGGTGCCACGATCCCCGCGAACGGCTCCTACCAGATCGGCTTCAACGGCACTCACGGCGGCGGCGGGACCGCACCCGTCAACTGCACGGTGAACGGCGCCCCCTGTTCCGGCGGAGGTGCCGAGCCCGACACGGAGCCGCCCTCCGCACCGGGCGGCCTCACCGTCGGCGAGGTCACCTCGAACACCGTCGTCCTCTCCTGGGACGCGGCCACGGACGACGTCGCCGTCGCGGGCTACGAGATCCTCTCCGACGGTCAGGTCGTGCGCTCGGTCGGGGCCGAGTCCCTCACCGCCACGGTCGGCGGCCTCACTCCCCTGACCCGGTACGACTTCACCGTCCGGGCCTTCGACACCTCCAACAACCGCGGCCCGGAGAGCGCGGCGGTCACCGCCACCACGGTGGAGGGGTCGGGCACCTCGCCGACCGGTGAGCGCCGCGTCGCCTACTTCACCCAGTGGGGCATCTACGACCGGGGCTATCTGGTGCGCAACCTGGAGACCTCCGGCACGGCCGAGAACCTCACCCACATCAACTACTCGTTCGGCAACGTCAACGCCAACGGCGAGTGCTTCATGGCGAACCAGCTCGGTCAGGGCGACGCCTGGGCCGACTACGGCCGCTCGTTCCGCGCGGACGAGAGCGTGGACGGCGTCGCCGACACCTGGGACCAGGACCTGCGGGGCAACTTCAACCAGCTGCGCAAGCTCAAGGAGCGGTACCCCGACCTCAAGGTGCACATCTCCCTCGGTGGCTGGACCTGGTCCGAGCACTTCTCCGACGCGGCCCTGACCCCCGAATCGCGGGAGCGGATGGTCAGCTCCTGCGTCGACCAGTTCCTGCGCGGCAACCTGCCCCTGTTCGACGGGGCGGGCGGGCCGGGCGCGGCGGCCGGCGTCTTCGACGGCATCGACCTCGACTGGGAGTGGCCCGGCAGCGAGGGCCACGAGCACAACGTCGTGCGGCCCGAGGACCGGGAGAACTTCACCGCCCTCGTCCGGGAGTTCCGCGACCAGCTCGACACCCTGGGGACCGAGACCGGGCGGCACTACGAGTTGACCGCGTTCCTGCCCGCCGACCCGGAGAAGGTCGAGGCGGGGTTCCAGATGGACCTGCTCATGCCCGACTTCGACTTCGTCACGGTGCAGGGGTACGACTTCCACGGCGCCTGGGAGAACGCCACCGCGCACCAGTCCAACACGGTGTTCGACACCGACGACCCGAGCCCGCGTCGGTTCTCCAGCGAGATCGCCGTCCAGGAGTACGTCAGCCGGGGGGTCGACCCGGCCGACATGGTCCTCGGGCTGCCCTTCTACAGCCGTGGCTGGACGGGCGTCGCCCCCGGGCCGAACGGGGACGGTCTCTTCCAGAGCGCGGCGGGTCCGGCACCGGGTACCTACGAGCAGGGCATCGACGACTGGAAGGTGATCAAGGACCTGCCGGGCTTCACCCTGCACAGGGACGACGCGCTGGGCACGGCCTGGCTCTACGACGGCACCACCTTCTGGACCTACGACGACGAGATCGCACTGGCCCAGAAGACCGACTGGGCCCAGGCCCAGGGCTTGGGCGGGGTGATGATCTGGTCCATCGACGGTGACGACGCGAACGGCTCGCTGATGGCGGCGGTGGACGCCGCGCTGACCTCGTAGCCCCTTCGTCGCGCCCCTCCGCCCACAGCGGAACCAGGAGCCCCGGCCGCCCCCGGCCGGGGCTCTTTCTCATTTCGCGCACCCGGTGTCAAGGCATGCGCGTGGCCACAAGGGGACACTTCCCGTCTCCTGCGACTGGTCCGGCCCGCCAGCTCGACAGATCCGCCGATCGGGCCGGTCGCGACCGCCGGAATCCGGAGCCGGTCCGCGAAAACTTGGCGACAGGGCGTTGACTCGACCCGTAATTATTAGTTAAGTTTCCTAAAAATTTATCCCCCCACGTCAGGGCCGCGGGAAGTCCTCCACACCCTGACACCCTCCCCCCAGGAGACCTCGCGACGTGAGCTCACGACGACTCAGAAGCCACCTCACCGTGGCGGCCGCCGCCGCGCTGGTGGCGCCACTCGCTCTCTTCGTCCCACCCGCGTCCGCCGAACCGGCCGGACAGGCCGACCCCTCGGACCTTCGGGTGACCTACGTCGAGTCGGCCCGGTGGAACACCGGCTACACCGGTGAGATCACCGTCCACAACACCTCCGGGGCGGACCTGACCGACTGGACCCTGGAGTTCGACCTCCCCGAGGGCAGCGACGTCCACCAGCTGTGGAACGCCACGCTCACGGGCTCCGCCAGCACCGGGTACACCGTGACACCGCCGCACTGGGGCGCGGCGATCCCGGCTGGCGGCACCTACCAGTTCGGGTTCAACGGCGTTCACACCGGCGGCAACAGCCACCTCCTCGACTGCACCGTCAACGGGTCGCCCTGCGCCGGAGAACCCGACGAGGGCCCCCGGCACGGCGACCTCAGCGTCGCCTACTTCACCCAGTGGGGGGTCGAAGAACGCGACTACCCGGTGCGCGCCCTCGTGGACTCCGGCAGCGCCGGAAGGCTCACCCACATCAACTACGCGTTCGGCAACGTCGGCCCCGACGGCGAGTGCTTCATGACGAACGAGCCCGAACAGGGCGACGCGCGCGCCGACTACGGACGGGCGGTCCCCGCCTCCGAGAGCGTCGACGGCGCCGCGGACGGACCCCAGCAGCCCCTGCGCGGCAGCTTCAACCAGCTGCGCAAGCTCAAGGAGCAGTACCCCAACCTCGCCATCAACATCTCCCTCGGCGGATGGAACTGGTCCCGGCACTTCTCGGACGCCGCGCTCACCCCCGAGTCCCGCGAACGGCTCGTCAGCTCCTGCGTCGACCTGTACCTGAGGGGGAACCTCCCCGTCATCGACGGCGCGGGCGGCGAGGGAGTCGGCTACGGCGTCTTCGACGGCATCGACCTCGACTGGGAGTGGCCCGCCTCCGACGGCAACCCGCACAACGTCGTGCGGCCCGAGGACCGGGAGAACTTCACCGCCCTCGTCCAGGAGTTCCGCGACCAGCTCGACGAGCTCGGCGCGGAGACCGGCCGCCACTACGAGATCAGCTCGTTCATGCCCGCCGGACCCTGGCGCATCGACACCGGCTTCGAGCTGGACGAGATCATGCCCAACATGGACTTCATCACCGTCCAGGGCTACGACTACCACGGCACCTGGGAGTCGGTCACCAACCACCAGTCCAACCTGGCCCCGGACCCGCGCGACCCGGGTGACGTCATCTCCACCCAGACCACCGTCCAGGCCTACCTCGACCGGGGCGTCGACCCCGGGAAGATCGTCCTGGGCGTGCCCTTCTACGGGCAGGGCTGGACCGGCGTGGAACCCGGCCCCGAGGGCGACGGGCTCTTCCAACCCGCCGCGGGCCCGGCGCCCGGCACCTACGCCGACGGCACCGAGGAGTACCGCAACCTCAAGGAGCTGCCCGGGTACGAGCTGTTCCGCGACGACGACCTCGGAACGGCCTGGCTCTATGACGGCGAGACCTTCTGGACGTTCGACGACGAGACCTCCATGACCCAGAAGACCGACTGGGTGACGGAGAACGGGCTCGGCGGCGTCATGATCTGGTCCATCGACGGCGACGATGCCGAGGGCGGCCTCATGGCCGCCATCGACGCGGCGCTCGGCGGGTAGGACCGAAGGCCCCCGCCTCCGGCCCCGGCCGGAGGCGGGCACCAGCGGCGTCGGTGCTCTGATCCGGGGAGCACCGCCGCCAGGCCGGGGCGGACCGACGTGCGACGGTCCGCCCCGGCCGCTCCCCTTCCGGGGCAGCCGCTACCCGCCCCGCCGGAAACGGTCGGGCCGGGCTCCCGTACTCGCCCGAGGAGAACCACGGGAACCGGCGACGGCGCGGCCGTTCGGCGCGGACGGCCGCTACCCGCCCGCGCCGATCTGCGCCATCAACAGGTCGGCGGCGGCGTACGGGTCGCGTTCACCGTCCGCCACCTGCCGGGCCAGCTCCTCCAGCCCGTGCTCGGAACCCACCCCGCCCATCCGGGCGCGCAGCAGGTCCAGCACGATCGCCTCCACCTCGTCCCGGGCACGCCGGCGCCGACGCGCCCCCAGTTCCCCGGACTTCTCCAGGTGCGCGCGGTGCTCCTCCACCCGCCCCCAGAGCTCGTCGACGCCCTCGTCCCTGGCCGCCACCGTCATGGCGATCGGCGGCTTCCACTCGTCGTCGGAGCGGTCCTTCATCGCGACCATCTGGCGGAGCTCGCGCAGGGTCGCCTTGGCGCCGTCGCGGTCGGCCTTGTTCACCGCGAACACGTCCGCGACCTCGAGGACACCGGCCTTGGCGGCCTGGACCCCGTCACCCATGCCGGGGGCGCTCAGCACCACCGTCGTGTCCGCCAGACCGGCGATCTCCACCTCGGCCTGCCCCACGCCGACCGTCTCCACCAGGATCACGTCGAACCCGGCCGCGTCGAGCACCCGCAGCGCGTGCGGGGTCGCCCACGACAACCCGCCCAGGTGCCCCCGGTTGGCCATCGAGCGGATGTACACGCCCGGGTCGGTGGCGTGCTCCTGCATCCGCACCCGGTCACCCAGCAGCGCGCCCCCGGTGAACGGCGACGAGGGGTCCACCGCCAGGACCGCGACCGTCAGGTCCCGGGCCCGCACCGCGCGCACCACCGCGTTGGTGGTGGTGGACTTGCCGACCCCGGGGGAACCGGTGAACCCGACCACGCGGGCCCGGCCGGTGTGGGGGGCCAACCCCGCCATGACCTCGCGCAGTCCCGGAGCGCCGTTCTCGACCAGGGTGATGGCGCGGGCCAGCGCCCGGCGGTCACCCCCGCGAACCCGTTCGACCAGCTGGGGGGCGTTCATACGACTCCTCGACTTCGACCAGCGGACGTGTGTGGGGGCGGGGGCCCGACGCCCCCGCCCCGTACGATCTCACCCTGGTCCGGTCCACGCACGGACCGGACGCGCGCTCTCGCTACTCCCCGGGCACCGTGAACAGGAGGGCGTCGCCCTGGCCGCCGCCACCGCACAGGGCGGCCGCGCCGAGCCCGCCGCCGCGACGACGCAGCTCGTGGACCAGGTGCAGGGCGATGCGGGCACCGGAGGCACCGATCGGGTGGCCGAGCGCGATGGCGCCGCCGTTGACGTTGACGATGTCCTCGGAGACGCCGAGGTCCTTGGTGGACTGGATACCGACCGCGGCGAAGGCCTCGTTGATCTCGACCAGGTCGAGGTCGGCGACCTCCTTGCCCGCCTTGGCCAGGGCGTGCCTGATGGCGTTGGAGGGCTGCGAGTGCAGGGAGTTGTCCGGACCGGCGACGTTCCCGTGCGCGCCGATCTCGGCGAGGATCGGGACACCGAGCTCCTCCGCCTTGGCGCGGCTCATGACGACCACCGCGGCGGCGCCGTCGGAGATCTGGGAGGAGGAACCCGCCGTGATGGTGCCGTCGCTGTCGAAGGCCGGACGCAGACGGCCAAGGCTCTCGACGGTCGTGTCGGCCCGGACGCCCTCGTCGTGCCGGAAGACGACCGGGTCGCCCTTGCGCTGCGGGATCTCGACCGGGACGATCTCCGCGTCGAACAGGCCCTGCTCGGCGGCGGCGGCCGCGCGCTGGTGGGAACGGGCCGCGAAGGCGTCCTGCTCGGGGCGCTCGATCCCGAGTTTGCCGTTGTGGCGCTCGGTGGAGGCCCCCATCGAGTCACCCTCGAAGGCGTCGGTCAGACCGTCGTGCGCGGTGGCGTCCAGCACCTCCACGGAGCCGTACTTGTAGCCCTTGCGGGACTTGGGCAGGAGGTGGGGGGCGTTGGTCATCGATTCCATGCCGCCCGCGACCACGACGTCGAACTCGCCCGCGCGGATCAGCTGGTCCGCAAGGGCGATGGCGTCCAGCCCGGAGAGGCAGACCTTGTTGATGGTCACGGACGGGACGTCCATGGGGATGCCCGCCTTGACGGCGGCCTGCCGCGAGGGGATCTGGCCGGCGCCCGCCTGGAGCACCTGCCCCATGACCACGTACTCGACCTGGTCGCCGCCGATCCCCGCGCGCTCCAGCGCGGCCTTGATCGCGAGGCCGCCCAGGTCGACGGCGGAGAACCCGGCGAGGGAGCCGAGGAGACGGCCGGTCGGGGTGCGGGCCCCACCGACGATGACGGAACCGGGCATCTTAAACGGCCTCCAAGTGATGGGCGTCGCAGCTGGTCTGCAACGATACCCACACAGGTCCCAGCGACGTTCGGGAGGTTCGCCAGTGAGTGACGCACCCAGCCCCACCGGCCCGTTCTCAGGTCTGACCCGGTTGGACCACGTGGGGATCGCGTGCCGCGACCTCGACGCGTCCGTCGAGTTCTACCGGACCACCTACGGCTTCGAGGTGGAGCACGAGGAGGTCAACGAGGAGCAGGGCGTCCGCGAGGCGATGCTCCGGATCAACGGCACGGACGACGGCGGCGCCACCTATCTGCAACTCCTGGAGCCGACCCGGGCGGACTCCCCCGTGGCGCGGTTCCTGGAGCGCAACGGTGAGGGCGTGCACCACGTCGCGTTCGGTACCGGGGACGTGGCGCGGAGCGCGGAGGGGATCGGCGGACGCGGGGTGCGCGTCCTGGACCCCGAGCCGCGCGCCGGAACCGCCGGGTCGCGCATCGTGTTCCTCCACCCGAAGGACTGCGGCGGCGTCCTCACCGAGTTGGTGCAGAGCGCCCACTAGCGTCATGCTGAGGGAGACGGGCGGTCGATTCACGTCACGGGGAAGTTCCGGTCTCATCACGTCTTGGGACCCCGTGGCGCGGTTGACCTGAGCCCCCACCGGAAGTTACCCGAAACCCCCTTCCCAGCGGTGCCACGCTTGATAAAGTCGGCTAGCTGCCGGATGTGCTTTTCTTCCGGCGTTGGTCCACCTCTTGCAGTCCGGTCGGTGAACCGGGACGGTCGTGACCGGGAGCGCACCGCACCCGGACGTCCGTCGGAGGCGGTCGGGGTCACTGCGGGAGCTCGGGTACCCGCCGCACCGGTCCGTCCGCGTCCCGGATTCACGCGCCCCGGGCGACAACCCGTCCACCGGGGGCACACAGCAGCCGCCCTCCCGCCGCCCCCGGCAGTTTGCACGTAGCCGTCTCGCACCCGTTCAGGATTCCGCCACATGTCGTCAAACAACATTGACACCCAGCTCAACAACATCTTCGACGAGGACAACACCCCGCCAGAGTTCGACGTGGTGCTGCGTGGCTTCGACCGTAACCAGGTGCAGGACTACCTGGACGGGCTGCGCAACGAGGTCAAGCAGTCCAACAAGCAGCTCGAAAAGGCCAAGTCCGAGCTGAACGCGAAGAACCGCCAGCTCCAGGAGCGCGAGCGCCCCTCCTACTCGGGCCTGGGCTCGCGGATCGAGGAACTGCTGCGCCTGGCCGAGGAACAGGCCAACGAGCTGGTCCAGAGCGCCCAGATCGACGCCAACGACATCCGCTCGGCCGCCCAGATCGAGGCCGCCGAGATGCGCGCCGCCGCCGAGTCCGAGGCCACCGAGGTCCGCACGCTGGCCCAGCGCGAGGCCGACGAGCAGCGCCAGGCCGCCGAGTCCGAGGCCGAGGAGATCAGCACCACCGCCCGCCGCGAGGCCGACGAGCTGGCCTCGACCACCGAGCGCGAGGTGCAGAAGAAGCGTTCGGCCGTCGACCACGAGATCGCCGAGAAGCGCGCCACCTTCGAGGGTGAGATCGCCAAGCTGCGCACCACCACCGAGCGTGAGTGCGCCCAGGCCCGCGCCGCCGCCAAGCGGGAGCGCGACGAGACGATCCAGTCGGCCAAGAGCCAGGCCGAGGAGCTGCGCAAAAACGCCGAGCGGGCCTACGCCGAGTCCGAGGCGCGTCGTACCGAGACCGAGGACCAGTTCGAGCTCCAGCTGGCCGACCGCCGCGCCGAGGCCGAGCGCCAGGACGCCGAGCGCCTGGCGGCCGCCCAGGCCGCCACGCAGAAGATGGTCAACGAGGCCGAGGAGCGCGCCTCCAGCGCCGAGCAGCGGGCCACCAAGGCCAGCCAGCAGGCCGAGCAGACCCGCCGTGACGCCGAGAACCACGCCAAGCAGCTGGTCAGCAACGCGAAGAAGAACGCAGGCCAGATCGAGGCCGAGGCCAAGTCGAAGGCCGAGCACCAGCTCAGCGACGCCAAGTCCGAGGCCAACCGGATCATGACGGCCGCCAGGAAGGAGGTCGACGAGCTCAACCGCCAGCGGGACAGCATCCAGTCGCACCTCCAGCAGCTGCGTCAGCTGCTCGGTGGCGGCGGTGCCCCCGCGGCTCCGGCCGCTCCGGCCGCGCCCGCCCCCGCCGCGATCCCGCAGGAGGCCGCCCCGGCCGCCCCCGTGGCCGAGGAGCCGAAGCAGCCCGCCCACTCCGGCAAGGGCTCCGACGACGAGGACTGGTGGCAGGAGTAACGACCGGCCCCGGCCGCGTCGTCACGTAGCGACGAAGGGCCCGGTCCCGGGGGTTCACCCCCGGGGCCGGGCTCTCAGTCGTTCGGGCGCCGACGAGGACGAAGAACTACCGGCCACTCTGGCACCCGAACACGAGCCGAAACGAAGCGGAAGCCCGAACCACCACCCC